>NZ_JAMXSI010000036.1:0-1001 GCF_024124705.1 Halomonas sp. Mc5H-6 | reverse complement strand
CCTGACGATGACCTACTCTCGCATGGGGAGACCCCACACTACCATCGGCGCGAAGCGGTTTCACTGCTGAGTTCGGCAAGGGATCAGGTGGTTCACGCTTGCTATGGTCGTCAGGCGTAACTGGCTGTACATCATGCTGTGCTGTGTTTCGTGACCGTCTCATCTGGCAGTAAGCGTTTTATCGCTCACTGCGCGTATCCGGTTATCCAAGTGCTCTCACACTCGTCGTTATCATCACGACCAGACCCCTTGGGTGTTATAGGGTCAAGCCTCACGGGCCATTAGTACACGTTAGCTCAACGCCTTGCAGCGCGTCCACACCGTGCCTATCAACCAGCTGGTCTCGCTGGGCCCTTCAGGAGGCTCTCGGCCTCAGGGATGTCTCATCTTGAAGGGGGCTTCCCGCTTAGATGCTTTCAGCGGTTATCCCGTCCGCACATAGCTACCCGGCAATGCCACTGGCGTGACAACCGGAACACCAGAGGTGCGTCCACTCCGGTCCTCTCGTACTAGGAGCAGCCCTTCTCAAACATCCAACGCCCACGGCAGATAGGGACCGAACTGTCTCACGACGTTCTAAACCCAGCTCGCGTACCACTTTAAATGGCGAACAGCCATACCCTTGGGACCGACTTCAGCCCCAGGATGTGATGAGCCGACATCGAGGTGCCAAACACCGCCGTCGATGTGAACTCTTGGGCGGTATCAGCCTGTTATCCCCGGAGTACCTTTTATCCGTTGAGCGATGGCCCTTCCATACAGAACCACCGGATCACTAGAACCTGCTTTCGCACCTGCTCGACGTGTCTGTCTCGCAGTCAAGCACCCTTATGCTCTTGCACTCATTGCACGATGTCCGACCGTGCTGAGGGTACCTTCGTGCTCCTCCGTTACGCTTTGGGAGGAGACCGCCCCAGTCAAACTACCCACCACACACTGTCCTCGATCCGGATAACGGACCTGAGTGAGAACGCCAATGATGCCAGGCTGGTATTTCAAGG
>NZ_JAMXSI010000035.1:0-1143 GCF_024124705.1 Halomonas sp. Mc5H-6 | reverse complement strand
CCGAGGCGACCCGCCCCCAGGCCGATGGGGACTAACGGAGCAATAAAGTCGGTCAGTTGTATAAAAGCCAGTTGATGTTTGCGAGCAAACAGCCAGGCAGCCACTAATACACCGGTAAGGCCGCCATGAAAACTCATGCCTCCTTCCCAGATTTTTAATAACCAAAGGGGGTTGGCCTGCAGTTGTTCGAGCCCGTAAAACAGCGCATAGCCCAGGCGGCCGCCAACGATGATGCCGATAGCCCCATAGAAGATCAGGTCGCCCATATCATCATGGCTTAGGCCGAGTCGGTGGGCGCGACGCCGACCCAACCACCAGGCGGCAACTAGCCCGATGACATACATCAAGCCATACCAGTGGATCTGAAGAGGGCCTATGGCGATGGCAATCGGATCGATTTGAGGATATTGCAGCATAGTCTTCCTTAAATGGTCATACCAGTTGATGTGTCTTCAGCAAAAATGCATCTTGCTAGGCTGTTTATCGTTGCCACTTCTCGATTTCTTGTATGACTCGCTCAACATCCTCGGGAGTGATGTAACCCGTGTGTTTGTAACGGATAGTACCTTCGGTATCGACCACGAAGCTTTCCGGCGCGCCATAAACACCCAGCTCAAAACCTAGGTTACCCTCTGGATCGAAGATATTGACTTCAAAAGGGTTCCCAAACTCTTCAAGAAACTCGAGTCCCTTTGCCTGGGTATCTTTGTAATTGATACCAACCAATCGGACGCCTCGCGTGGCCAGGTCCAATAACTGCGGCATTTCATGCTTGCAGGTCGGGCACCACTCTCCCCATACGTTGACCAATGTCACCTGACCTTCAAAAAGGGATTCATCAACGCGCCGCGAAGGGTTTTCCAGCGTCGTCAGGTTGAAGGTCGGAAACGGCTGAGCCAGTAGTGGGGAATCACGAGCGCTAGGATCCATTGATAAGCCCTGATAAAAGAAAAAGCTCAAGCCCAAAAAACCCAATAGGGGTAAAAACAGCAATATTCGCGATTTCACGTCTGCCCCTCATAAGTGGTAGGAAGTAAGTTTCCGCTGCGCATTGCCAATACCTGCAATAACCGCCCCAGAGCAGCATTGATGTGCTATCAGTCAAGTGCGTCTAGACCATAGGCGTTTCGCCAGCAGCGGCAG
>NZ_JAMXSI010000034.1:0-1156 GCF_024124705.1 Halomonas sp. Mc5H-6 | reverse complement strand
GCTGACGAGCGGCGGACGGGTGAGTAACGCATAGGAATCTACCCGGTAGTGGGGGATAACCTGGGGAAACCCAGGCTAATACCGCATACGTCCTACGGGAGAAAGGGGGCTTTGGCTCCCGCTATTGGATGAGCCTATGCCGGATTAGCTGGTTGGTGAGGTAATGGCTCACCAAGGCGACGATCCGTAGCTGGTCTGAGAGGATGATCAGCCACATCGGGACTGAGACACGGCCCGAACTCCTACGGGAGGCAGCAGTGGGGAATATTGGACAATGGGGGCAACCCTGATCCAGCCATGCCGCGTGTGTGAAGAAGGCCCTCGGGTTGTAAAGCACTTTCAGCGAGGAAGAACGCCTGTCGGTTAATACCCGGCAGGAAAGACATCACTCGCAGAAGAAGCACCGGCTAACTCCGTGCCAGCAGCCGCGGTAATACGGAGGGTGCAAGCGTTAATCGGAATTACTGGGCGTAAAGCGCGCGTAGGTGGCTTGATAAGCCGGTTGTGAAAGCCCCGGGCTCAACCTGGGAACGGCATCCGGAACTATTAGGCTAGAGTGCAGGAGAGGAAGGTAGAATTCCCGGTGTAGCGGTGAAATGCGTAGAGATCGGGAGGAATACCAGTGGCGAAGGCGGCCTTCTGGACTGACACTGACACTGAGGTGCGAAAGCGTGGGTAGCAAACAGGATTAGATACCCTGGTAGTCCACGCCGTAAACGATGTCGACCAGCCGTTGGGTGCCTAGCGCACTTTGTGGCGAAGTTAACGCGATAAGTCGACCGCCTGGGGAGTACGGCCGCAAGGTTAAAACTCAAATGAATTGACGGGGGCCCGCACAAGCGGTGGAGCATGTGGTTTAATTCGATGCAACGCGAAGAACCTTACCTACCCTTGACATCCTGCGAACTTGTGAGAGATCACTTGGTGCCTTCGGGAGCGCAGAGACAGGTGCTGCATGGCTGTCGTCAGCTCGTGTTGTGAAATGTTGGGTTAAGTCCCGTAACGAGCGCAACCCTTGTCCCTATTTGCCAGCGATTCGGTCGGGAACTCTAGGGAGACTGCCGGTGACAAACCGGAGGAAGGTGGGGACGACGTCAAGTCATCATGGCCCTTACGGGTAGGGCTACACACGTGCTACAATGGCCGGTACAAAGGG
>NZ_JAMXSI010000033.1:0-1156 GCF_024124705.1 Halomonas sp. Mc5H-6 | reverse complement strand
GGAAGGTCTGAATAACTGCCGATTATCGCCAATCGCGGTTTGAGTCGACAAAAAATCAAAGATTCAGACACGCTTCTCCCGTTATGTGTGTGTTTTTTGCCCGTTTCCCGCCTTTTAGGCGGAAAACGGGCGCACTGGCCCTACGCCAGTTGGTATTTATCACCGATCAGCAGGTTGCTGAACGCCGCCAGCAAGTACAGACGGTGTGTGTTCTTGGCGAGGCCGCGATAGCGGACCTTGCTGTAGCCAAAGACTTGTTTGATGTACCGGAAAGGGTGCTCCACCTTGGCACGGATACTGGCTTTAATTTTTTCGACTTTCTGCTGGTGGGCATCCAATTGCTTACGGGTGCCCGGCCGTTTGGCTATATACCAAGAGACGCTGTTGCGGTGCTTGTGCTCATTCCGCTTTTGAATACCAAGGTAACCGGCATCACCAAAGACCCGTTGCTCTTCACCATGGAGTAGCTTATCGGCAGGCACAATGTCGTGAACATTGGCAGCCGTGGTATCGATGCTGTGAATCAATCCGAGTTTATCGTCGACACCAATGTGCATTTTCATGCCGAAGTGCCAAGCGTTGCCTTTTTTGGTCTGGCGCATGTCTGGGTCGCGCTGGCCGCTTTCGTTCTTGGTGGAACTTGGCGCTGAAATAATGGTGGCATCCACAATACTGCCTTCGCGCAGCATCAGGCCCTGTTGCTCTAGATGCTTATTTACCTCCTTAAAAAGTGCCTCGCCAAGGCCGTGGCGTTCAAGGAAATGGCGGAACTTGAGAATGGTGGTTTCGTCCGGCAAGCGGTCCAGCTTCAAACCAGCAAAATGCCGCATGGATTCAATTTCGTACAACGCATCCTCCATGGCCGGATCGCTCAGGTTATAGAACAACTGCATGAAGTGAACGCGTAGCATCGTGGGCAACGGATACGGCGGCCGTCCCGTCTGGCCTTTGGGGTAATAGCGGGCGACTTTTTTCTCCAACCGCTTCCAGGGAATCAAGTTGTCCATGCGTTCCAGAAAGAGCTCTCGGCGGGTCTTTCGCTTCTTGTTCTGGTACTCGGCTTCGGAGAAAGTGATCTGATCCATGCGGTAATGAATCCTAGGCAGTTGACGATGGCCGTATTATCGCTGATTTCGGAGACTTATTCAGAGTCTCC
>NZ_JAMXSI010000032.1:0-1238 GCF_024124705.1 Halomonas sp. Mc5H-6 | reverse complement strand
TGTAGTGGTTCACTGATTCCGGACACCAACGTAGGTGGTAATATCACCACCATAAGCGAGGTGTCAGATGACCAGGAAACGACGATCTTTTACGCCAGAGTTCAAACAGGAAGCTGCCTGTCTGGTGCTTGACCAAGGTTACAGTGTTGCCGAAGCCAGCCGCTCTTTGAATGTCGGCGAGAACGCCCTCAGGCGATGGGTAAAACAGCTTTCTGAAGAACGTGGTGGAGTTACTCCTCAGTCCAAAGCGCTGACGCCGGAGCAGCAGCGTATCCAAGAACTTGAAGCCCGCTGTGAGCGCCTAGAACGTGAGAAATCGATATTAAAAAAGGCTACCGCTCTCTTGATGTCGGACGAGATGAATCGTACGCGCTGATAGACCAGTTAAGTGAGCAGGAATCGGTTGAGATGGTCTGTAAGGCGTTTGAAATATCTCGGTCCAGCTATTACGAATATCGTCGTAGGCGTTCAGTAGTAGACACCGAGCGAGTGGTTCTGCGAGCCGATGTAAACCGGATATTCCGCAAGAGCCGAAGTTCAGCAGGAAGCCGTATGATCACCTCCATGCTTAATGAGGAAGGCGTTGTGATCGGTCGCTTCAAGGTTCGCCGCTTGATGAGTGAGCTGGGACTGATCTGCAAACAACCTGGCCCACACGCTTACAAGCAGGCCACTGTGGAGCGGCCGGACATCCCTAATCGGTTGAATCGTGAGTTCAGCGTCAGCCATCCAGACCAAGCGTGGTGCGGTGATATCACCTACGTGTGGGCTGGGCATCGATGGAGCTATCTGGCGGTTGTTCTAGATCTCTATGCCCGCCGGGTAGTTGGCTGGTCACTATCAGATCGGCCTGATGCGGAGCTTGTCGTAAAGGCACTGGATCATGCGTATGAGCAACGAAGTAAGCCGACTGGAGTTTTGTTCCACTCTGACCAGGGCAGTCAGTATGCCAGTCGACTATTCCGTCAAAGGCTCTGGCGTTACCGCATGGAGCAAAGCATGAGTCGCCGGGGAAATTGCTGGGATAACGCCCCGATGGAACGAGTCTTCCGAAGCTTGAAGAGCGAATGGATACCCTCGCTTGGATATCGCTCGATTCCTGATGCGAGGAAAGATATTGGCGACTACCTAATGGGCTATTATAACCGGCGGCGCCCCCATACATTCAATGACGGCATGCCACCCATGGTTGCAGAAGAAAAACTTAAAATACTGTCCGGGATTAGTTGACCACTACA
>NZ_JAMXSI010000031.1:0-1384 GCF_024124705.1 Halomonas sp. Mc5H-6 | reverse complement strand
GAGCTATGGTGATTTCTGGTGTATGGAAGCCGGCTGAAAGGGTGGCGTATCCTGTTGGTTGATCACCGCCAAGATCACAACCAACAGAGGAATGATACGCCATGTCCAAGTCTAACCTGCACGCTCTTTCACAACCAGAGGTGGCCACCACCGACCCATTGCACGAGCTGATCCGTCAGGGTGCCCGTGACCTGATTGCCAAGGCGGTCGAGTCGGAGCTTCAGGGCTTGCTGAACCAGTATGCCGATGTTTCAACACCTGATGGGCGCCAAGCTGTGGTGCGCAACGGACACCTACCCAAGCGCACAATCCAGACAGGCGTTGGGGATGTTGACGTTCAGGTGCCCAAGGTCAGAGACCGCAGCGGCTCCGGCATTCGCTTTAACAGCCAGCTCCTGCCGCCGTACTTGAAGCGGGCTCGGAGTCTGGATGAGCTCATCCCTTGGCTCTACCTGCGAGGGGTCTCCTCTGGCGACTTTCAGGAGGCTCTGAACGCCTTGGTCGGTGAGCAGGCCAAGGGGTTGTCCGCCAATACGGTGACCCGGCTCAAGGCCCAGTGGCTGAAGGAGCACGAGGAGTGGTGTCACCGTGACCTGGGCCAGAAGCGTTACGTTTACTGGTGGGCGGACGGTGTCTACAGCAATGTCCGCCTGGATGACCGGCTCTGCCTGCTGGTGATCATTGGGGTCACTGAGCACGGCCACAAGGAGCTGGTGGCTGTTGAAGATGGCCACCGGGAGTCTGAAGCCAGCTGGCGTGAGCTGCTCACTGGCTTGCGGGAACGTGGCCTGGATTATGCGCCCAAGCTGGCCGTAGGCGACGGGGCTCTGGGCTTCTGGAAAGCGCTGAGCAAGGTGTTTCCGGAAACTCGGCACCAGCGGTGCTGGGTGCACAAGACCGCTAACGTACTGGACAAGCTGCCCAAGTCAGTACAGCCGAAAGTGAAGTCAGCCTTGCACGAGATCTATCTGGCGGAGACCCGTGACAGCGCACACAAGGCCTTTGACAGCACGTTGAAGCGGTTTCAGGACAAGTACCCGAAGGCCATGGAAAACCTTGAGAAGGACCGGGACGAGCTGTTGGCCTTCTACGATTTCCCGGCCATTCACTGGATTCACTTGCGGACCACCAATCCGATTGAATCCACCTTCGCCACCGTGCGGTTAAGAACCAAGCAGAGCCGATCCTGCGGCTCTCGCGATACCACCTTATCGATGGTGTTCAAATTACTCCAATCCGCCCAAAAACGCTGGAAGCGGATCAAGGGGTTCGACCAACTGAAGCTGGTCGTGGACAACGTCCAGTTTCGGGATGGAGAGCAGGTGGATGATCAAACTGGCAGAGACGCCGCCTGATGGTCATACACCAGATTTGACAATAACTC
>NZ_JAMXSI010000030.1:0-1462 GCF_024124705.1 Halomonas sp. Mc5H-6 | reverse complement strand
GGATCAAGGGGTTCGACCAACTGAAGCTGGTCGTGGACAACGTCCAGTTTCGGGATGGAGAGCAGGTGGATGATCAAACTGGCAGAGACGCCGCCTGATGGTCATACACCAGATTTGACAATAACTCCAACCTTACGGTTGTAGGCTGAAACAAAGTGATCAAGAGAGGACAAGATTATGCGAGTCATCGAGCTGGCTCGGGCTGGCGGCGTAACGGCAGAAACAGTTCGTCACTACACAAGAGAGGGGCTGCTACAACCGCGCCGTAATCCGCACAATGGCTACCAACTTTTCGAAACGGAATCCCTAGGTCGCTTACGTTTCATCGACTGTCTGCGTTCACTGGGTGTGAGCCTTCCAGAGATCAAGCAAATATTATCTTGGGCGGATCAAGACACTGTAGAGTTTATTGAGCCAGTACCACTGACCTCTCAGCGGCAACGTCTTCACTTGCGGGCTCAAGAGTTCCATATAATAGCGCAATGGCTGGACAGCATGAATCAAGACACAATGACAGAAAGCCCCAGCTTGAAGGAGTTGATCCAATCGCTGGGGACTGATGATTAGATATCTTAACTATAATCAATAGGGTCCATTTGCGTCCCCTTATGGTGTTTCTGGTGAGGTGGGAGCAAATATTGCGGGTGTCGAGCCGTGTTGTGCGTTTAGCTCAACTCTTTCAGGTGGATAGCAAAGCCCCTGATCAGAACAGCCTTGAAACGTCATCTCAATTGCCAATAACACATTGTCGGCGGCGTTGCTCTCAATGGGCGCGCTGACCACTACTTGGTCGTAAAAAACATAAATTTCACCTAGCGAGGCGTGCATCATGAGTACACCAGGAGGCAACGCCAGCTCACCGAAACTGACACCGGGAGAAAGGCTCTCAAGCGCGAACTGATGCCGATGAAGGTAATAATTTTCGGCGACAGTGAAGCCGATATAAATCCGGTCATCGTCCCGCCAGGCAGTGGTTCGAAAGGCTTCTTTAGCCGGTAGGTAGTCACGTTGGGTCGTACTGCTAAAGGGTGAGCTGTTGTCACCCACCAAAGACATGTCTTCACGTGCGGCTACCGGTGTGACGATAAAGAGTGCCATCGTTAGAAAAGCGACAATTGGGTTCATGAGTTTAACGCAGCCTTTGGCTTATCTACTGGCTGGCGTCTGGACCAGGCGACCAGGGCAAAGCCTGCGATGAGCATCGGTAGTGTCAATAGCTGCCCCATGGTCAACCAGCCAAAGGCAATGAACCCCAGCTGTGGGTCCGGGAGGCGTGCGAACTCCACCGTAAAGCGGAAGGCTCCGTACAGAAGCAGGAAAAGCCCCGAAATCAGCCCCCTATGGCGCGGCCGGCGCGATAGCCACCACAGCACGGCAAACAACACGATGCCTTCAAGAGCGAACTCGTAAAGCGCCGAGGGATGGCGTGGCTCTGAGCCGAGCCCCATCATGGGAGGGAATA